>NZ_JAWLSB010000029.1:0-592 GCF_033142445.1 Rhodococcus sp. IEGM 1330 | reverse complement strand
CCTGAATGCACCGATGAGCTGACTCGCTTTTTCTGAATGATGTTGCACGGTATCGACCTGGACGCGGGCGTGATTGTTCGGCCGATCTCGACTATCGGGTTGTTCCACTGGGGGTTTTCGTCTCGTGTGTGGGTAAGGGTGCTGGTTGTTAGGCTGCGATCGGTAGATTTCGACGGAACGTGTTCTCGAACAGAGTCATCCACTGTTTCTCCCACGGCCAGTCTGTGGGTAGGTGGAGGGTGATTTTCCGGGCCGAGTAGGCGATACGGGTCGGCACCGAAATCAGGGTTCGCCGGATCGTGCCGGTCGTCGCTTTCGCCAGCGCCGAGTCGCCGGTGATGGCGGCGGCGGCGCGGGTGAGGTTGAACGCCATCACCGCGCAGACCAGCCAGGCGGCGTTGGCGCAGAAATGTCCTGATGGCATGTGGGCGAGGGCGGAGTTCTTGAGGTCGGCGTGGACTTGTTCGATGATCGCGTGCCGGCGGTGCACTTGGTCGGCGGTCACGGTGTCGATCTCGTTCGGGTCGGTGGTGGTGAAGAACGCGTGGAATCGCCACACATCGAACAGTTGCTGCTGGCCTTGATCTTTTTT
>NZ_JAWLSB010000028.1:0-603 GCF_033142445.1 Rhodococcus sp. IEGM 1330 | reverse complement strand
CATGGTCGCGTTGCCGTACCGGTGCGCGGTCTGCAAACCGACCATGCCTGCAGCGAGACGGTGATCGTCGGGGATGGTGCCCCAGCCCATCAGAGTCGGGATGACCGGAACGTCGAGAATCTCGGCGAGCTGCACGAGCAAGTCGGACGCATCGGCGTTGATGATGCCACCGCCGGCCACGATCAACGGACGTTCCGCCGCGAGGAGCATGTCGATGGCCTTCTCGGCCTGCGCACGGGAGGCGACGGGCTTGTGCACCGGCAACGACTGGTACGTCTCGGGATCGAAGTCGATCTCGGCCAGCTGGACGTCGATGGGCAGGTCGATCAACACCGGTCCCGGACGGCCGGACCGCATCAGGTGGAACGCCTGGGCGAAGGCGCCGGGAACCTGCGCGGGTTCGAGCACCGTCATCGCCATCTTGGTCACCGGTGCCGCGATCGACGCGATGTCGACGGCCTGGAAGTCCTCCTTGTGCAGCCGCGCGACCGGGGCCTGGCCGGTGATGGCGAGGATCGGGATCGAGTCGGCCATGGCCGAATACAGCCCGGTGATCATGTCGGTGCCGGCCGGGCCGGAGGTACCGATGCAGATCCCGATGTT
>NZ_JAWLSB010000027.1:0-1115 GCF_033142445.1 Rhodococcus sp. IEGM 1330 | reverse complement strand
CCTGAATGCACCGATCGGGTCGTGAACGTGATCGAGTCGTAGAAGCGAAATGCCCTGTCGTGGTGAAAGAATCAATCTTGTCTAGGGAAAGATTCGGCCACTACGAAGGGCATCTCGCAGATGCAACTATCCCACACACGCCCCGTCGCTGCGGCGAGGTTCGACGACCCGAACCTCGTGTCCACCGCGGGCCTGGTCCCGGTGATGGCGTTGGCTCAGCGATCCGGGCTGCTCACCTTGGCCACAGAGCACCTGAGCGTGCCGACCGACAAAGGTGCCAACGCCGGACGCAAGATCGGATCCCTCGTCGCCGGCATGGTCGCCGGAGCCGACAGCATCGCCGACATGGCGATCCTGCGGCACGGCGCGATGAATACCCTCTTCGATCACCCGTACGCACCTTCGACACTCGGGTCGTTCCTGCGGGAGTTCGCCTTCGGTCATGTCCGCCAACTCGACGCCGTCGCCTCCCGACTGCTGTGCGCCCTGAACGAACACACCCCGGTGCTCGCCGGAATCGGCACCGAACGGGTGATGGTCGACATCGACGATTCGATCATCGAAGTCCACGGCCACAGCAAACAAGGTTCCGGCTACGGCTACTCCGGCATCCGCGGCCTGAACTCGTCGATCACCACCGTCACCACCGATAGCGCGGCACCGGTGATCACCGGGCAACGGCTCCGCAAAGGAGCATGCGGATCCGCCCGCGGGGCAGCGCGGATGATCGCCGACACCCTCACCACCGTCGAACGACTCCGAACAACGGCGCGCGCCAGCTCTGATCGCAATGTCATTGCTGCACAGTCGAAACCGTTGCTGCGTGCCGATTCCGCCTACTTCGGATACCCGACCATCGGGGCAGCGATCCGCGGCGGAGCGGACGTCTCGATCACCACCGGCCTCAACACTGTCATCCGGGCCGCGATCGCCACCCTCACCGACGATGCCTGGACACCGATCCGCTACACGAACGCGATCTACGACGACACCGCCGAGCAGTGGGTCTCGGTTGCCGAGGTCGCCGAAATACCGTTCACCGCGTTCTCGGCACAGAAGAAGGCACATCACGTTCCCGGCCGCCTGATCGTGCGACGGATCCCAGATCTACGACC
>NZ_JAWLSB010000026.1:0-1154 GCF_033142445.1 Rhodococcus sp. IEGM 1330 | reverse complement strand
CTAGTGGTGTGTCTCCAAAATAATCGATGATTCGTGCATTAGAATTTCGTTCATGAGAGCACCAGTTCCCGCACTACCGATGACCGACGGACAACGCGAGATACTCGAGGCGCTCTCGCGCGCCCAAGCGACCCCGCATCGGGAGGTGGTGCGCGCCAAAGCACTGTTGATGGCAGCCGACGGACTCGCAAATACAGCTGTGGCACAGGCATTGTCGATATCACCATCGTCGGTGGCGAACTGGCGGGCGAGGTTCCTCACCGACGGTCTCGGCAAGTTCGCGAAAGTTCGGGAAGGCCGCGGCCGCAAACCGGTGATACCGCAGGAGAAGATCGATGAGATCGTCGATCTGACGATGAACTACCGGCCCGAGGGTCAGACGCACTGGAGCTGCCGCACCATGGCCGACCACGCCGGGGTATCCCCAGCAACAGTCCAACGAGTGTGGTCGGCACGCGGATTGAAGCCACACCTTCTCCACGCCTTCAAGCTCTCCAACGACCCGCAGTTCGAGGACAAACTCGTCGAGGTCGTCGGCCTCTACCTCGATCCACCGGAGAACGCGATCGTGCTGTGCGCCGACGAAAAGTCCTCCGTCCAAGCACTCGACCGCACGCAAGCCTCACTGCCGATGACGAAGGGCCGCGGCGAAACGATGACCCACGACTACAAACGCCACGGCACCACAACCTTGTTCGCCGCTCTCGACGCCGCGACCGGGAAGGTCATCGGACAGTGCCTACCCAAGCACCGCCACCAAGAATTCCTGAAGTTCCTACGCACCATCGATCGTGAAGTTCCCGACCACCTGCAGATTCATCTGATCGTCGACAACTACGCCACCCACAAACACGCCAACGTCCGCGCGTGGCTCGACAAGCACCCACGATTCCACCTGCACTTCACCCCGACCTCGTCCTCGTGGCTCAACCTCGTCGAACGATGGTTCCGCGAACTGACCGACAAAGCGTTGCGGCGCGGGGTCTTTCACTCCGTACCCGACCTGATCGACTCCATCGAGGAATACCTCGACTCCCACAACGACAATCCCCGGCCCTACGTGTGGACCGCCACCGCCGAATCCATCCTCGAGAAAGTCGCTCGCGGTCGCGTCGCATTAGCAAAAGTCAAATAATTTGGAGACACACCACTAG
>NZ_JAWLSB010000025.1:0-1292 GCF_033142445.1 Rhodococcus sp. IEGM 1330 | reverse complement strand
TGAGGTTCACCCCGGAAAGTGGACAGTGGTTACGCGGCCATGGTGGGCGCGTTCAGTGACTGTTCGTAATTGTGGGGGCTGAGCATTCCGATTGTGGAGTGCCTACGGCGAGTGTTGTAGAAGTTCATCCAGTTGTCAACTGCAGCAACCAATTCGGTCCTGTACGCGAACGTGTGGCGGTAGTAGTACTCGTGCTTGAACGTCGACCACAGGCTCTCCGCGCCGGCGTTGTCCCAGCAAATGCCGGTCTCGCCCATGGAACGGCGCAAACCGTAGCGTTCGCATGCCTGCTTCATGATCGCAGCGGTGTATTGAGTTCCCCTGTCCGAGTGCATGATTGTGCCCGCAACATCGCCGCCACGTTCGGCGACCGCCATGTCCAGAGCTTCGAGAACGAGCTCGGTGCGCATGTGATCGGCCACCGCCCATCCCAGGACTTTCTTCGAGTGCTCGTCCTTGATCGCGCACAGGTACATATCGCCCTCGCCGCAGGTCAGGTATGTGATGTCCGAGGTCCACACCGCGTCGAGGCGGCCCTGATCGAATCGGCGCTGGACCAGGTCGTCGGGGAACGAGGCGAACGGATCGACCACGGTGGTGCGGACCTTGAACGTGCGTGGGCTTATCCCGACAACACCGAGTGAGCGCATGATCTTCGCGACGGTCTTCTCGGTGATCACCTCGCCCCGGTCGTGGAGTTCGGCGGTGATGCGCGGTGCTCCGTAGACGCCTTTCGACTCCTGGTGGATCGCGAGGATCTTGATCTCCAGATCAGCCCGTCGTTGCCGGCGTTGATCCAATGCTGTTGTCATGCTGCGTCCTTGGTGCTTGTAGAAACCGGAGGTCGACACCTCGAGCAGGCGTGCCATCCGGGCAACGGCGGAATTCGCGTACTCCGCGGCCATCAACGTGTACAGCTCTACTTTGGTTGATTGGCGGCGAAGTACGCGGACGCTTTTTTCAGGAACGCGATGTCTTTCTCCTGCTCGGAGACCTGCCGGCGCAACCGTGCCAGCTCGGTGCGTTCGGCGGCCGTGAGCGGCTGGTCACCCGATGCTGTGGCGGCCTCGATCCGGCGGCGTTCGTCGGCGACCCAACGCCCGAGCAATCCTTCGTTGATACCCAATTCACGGGCGACCTCGGCGATGGTGCGGCCGGAATCGATCACCCTACGGGCGGCCTCGACCTTGTACTCGGTCGTGAACGACCTGCGTTTGCGGGACATGAGGACATCCTTCCAGCGGAACCCTCGGTCCCGCTATCTCGGTGTCCACCATCCGGGGTGAACCTCA
>NZ_JAWLSB010000024.1:0-1328 GCF_033142445.1 Rhodococcus sp. IEGM 1330 | reverse complement strand
CACAGTGATACTGGTGTGGACCGTTGATGCGTGGTCTGACTCTTAACCACACTGACGTCGATCGTTGACTGTCTTTCAGTGGATGTGTCGGCCTCGCATCGACGGTCACCGAACACACGCGACCGGTCGGGCGGAGTGACTTGATAGGAGCCTGACTCACCAGAGTCCCATCACTGTGGTGTCCGCCGTCCCGGCCGGTGCGTGGCCGCCAGTCGAAGGGACAGCCATGACCATCATCACCGAAAGACCACCCGATGTCAGCCTCACCGTCTACGTCGGGATCGACACCCACAAAGACACCCACCACGCAGCGATCATCGACGCACTCGGACGGCCTGTCGCAGACCGTCAATTCCCCAGCACCGAAGTCGGGCACCGGGCACTACTGGCGTGGATCGCCGGGACCGGCGTCGCTGAGAAAGTCGGTGTCGAAGGCACCGGAAGCTACGGCACCACACTGACGACATTCCTGCGCGGCGCCGGCCTCGAGGTCGTCGACGTCGACCGTGTCGATCGGAAGGCGCGTCGTTTCCACGGCAAGTCCGATTCCATCGATGCCCACAGTGCTGCACAGTCCGTTCTCGCCGGGCGAGTCTCGACGATCCCGAAAACCCATGACGGCGATGTCGAAGCAATTCGGTTCTTGCACAATGCCCGTCACTTCTCGGTCAAGGCCAGAGCCGAAGCGATCACCATGCTCAAAGGCGCAATCGTCAACGCCCCCGATCACATCCGTGCGCCCCTGCGGGACCTACCGAACAAGACTCTCGTCGAGACCTGTGCACGCATGCGACCCGGGACAGTCACGCCGGGAAACCTCGACGCCGCGATCAAGACATCACTGCGATGCCTGGCTTTGCAGATCCTCGAACTCGGAACCCACGAACACACCCTCAAAATGCAGATCACCACCTTGGTGAACGCGACCGCACCACAATTACTCGACCGGTTCGGGATCGGATTCGAGACCGCAGCGCAGCTGCTGATCACATTCGGCGACAACCGCGACCGCATCACCAGCGAGGGTGCATTCGCCGCCCTCAGCGGAGTCTCCCCTATCCCGGCGTCGTCGGGGAAAACCAGCCGCCACCGCCTCAACCGCGGCGGTAACCGTCAAGCGAACCGGGCTCTACACGTCATCGTGATGGCACGCCTCAAACACGACGCAGACACACGCAAATATCGCGACCGACGACTCGCAGAAGGCAAAAGCAAACGCGACATCATCCGCTGCCTCAAACGAGCCGTCGCCCGCGAAATCTACCGGCTCCTCAAGCCTGCAAAACCCCTCGAAAAGAGCACTTGACACTCATAGGAGCATCCACTGC
>NZ_JAWLSB010000023.1:0-1486 GCF_033142445.1 Rhodococcus sp. IEGM 1330 | reverse complement strand
ACGCTCGATGTCAAGCTGTCTGGAGTCGGTTGTCGTTGATTCCCACGCTCGATGCGGGCCGGGGTGTGTGTGGACGAGCTCGGAACCGTTCGGGATGCCGGTCGTAGTAGGCCTGTTGGGCGCGGTCGCGGTCGGTCCACATCTGTCGCCACTTCCCGGAATGCACGTCTGCGGGTGAGAACAGCGCGATGCCGGAATGCTTGTGGTCGGTGTTGTACCAGTGGACGTAGTCGGTGAGATGCCCGCGAGCGGCATCGATGCCGGAGAAGATGCCAGGGTAGTTCGGGCGGTACTTCATGGTCCGAAACTCCGACTCTGAGAACGGATTGTCGTTACTGACGTAGGGACGGTTGTGGGTGAGCTCGATTCCGTGTGCGGTCAGGCAAGTCTCGAGGGTGTTCGAGCGCATCGCCGGACCGGAGTCCGCGTGAACGAATGATGGTGCGCCGTAACGTTTTATCGCGGTCTCGAACATCTCTGCGGCGAGGTGGTCACTCTCTCGTTCCTCCACACGCCACCCTGCGATCAGGCGGGAGTGGATGTCGATGATCGAGTACGCCTTGAACGAGGCACCGCGCCACGGTGAGTGCAGATCGGTGATGTCCCAACTCCACACCTGACCGGGCGCTGTGGCGGTGTGGACGGGCATGCGTCGCGGGGCGCGGGTGCTCTTCTTGGTCGGTGTCTTCGGGCGACTGCGTTGGTCGAGGACCGCGGCTGCGATACGCCACCACGAGCGACGCGACGCCATCATCGCCCCGTTGTCCCAGGCGGTGGCGAAGGTGTGATCGACCGAGTTGCCGGCCCTCCATCCGGTGGCGATCAACGCTTCGACCTGAACTCGATCGGTGATGTCGATGCGATTCGGATACCGCCGATCGCGTTGGTGCACAGGTTGTTCGACTGCAGGACGTGGACTGCGGCGGTAGTGCCACGTCGAGCGGGAGAGCCCCACTACCGTCAAGGCGCTGCGCACCGAACCGGCCGACGACGTCAGATCCGTGACGAGCGTGTTCTCGGTAGTCAGGAATCGGTGGGATCGTTCTTCGTCGGGGTGTCGGCGGGCTCGGGCACGTTCATCGCGTGCAAAAGCCCGATAGCTTTTCCCAACAGTTCGTTGGTCTCCTCGAGTTGCCGGATTCGGGCGTCTCGGCGCTCCAACTCCTCGTCATGGCGGGCTCGGTCGATCTCCCGACGCTGCATCGAGGACTGCCGATCACCTGGTGCTACATGCATGGCCCCAGTCTGACGCGGAACCATCCCGCGGTCCACATCACCGTCGAACACAGCTGAACGCCAGCGCGCCATCATTCGCTTCGAGATATGCGGACGCGCATCCATCCACGGGCCACGCTGCCCATGCCGCAGACCGCAGTACTCGAACACCAACTGCCGGATCTGCTCCCCGGTGAACCCCACATCGACTGTCATCACGACTCTCCTCCGCTACTTGATCTCGACTCACAAGCAGCCTGGCAAAGAGGGT
>NZ_JAWLSB010000022.1:3470-4904 GCF_033142445.1 Rhodococcus sp. IEGM 1330 | reverse complement strand
CGTGTGTTGTTTCAGATATTGCACAGTGGACGCGTAGCTTCTTTGTGGTAAGTCCTCGGCCTATTAGTACCAGTCACCTGCACCCATTACTGGGCTTCCAGTTCTGGCCTATCAACCCGGTGGTCTGCCGGGGGCCTTACCCCCTCGAGGGGGTGAGAAACCTCATCTTGGAACAGGCTTCCCGCTTAGATGCTTTCAGCGGTTATCCCTTCCGAACGTAGCCAACCAGCGGTGCTCCTGGTGGAACAACTGGCACACCAGAGGTTCGTCCGTCCCGGTCCTCTCGTACTAGGGACAGCCTTCCTCAAGTTTCTTACGCGCGCGGCGGATAGAGACCGAACTGTCTCACGACGTTCTAAACCCAGCTCGCGTGCCGCTTTAATGGGCGAACAGCCCAACCCTTGGGACCTACTCCAGCCCCAGGATGCGACGAGCCGACATCGAGGTGCCAAACCATCCCGTCGATATGGACTCTTGGGGAAGATCAGCCTGTTATCCCCGGGGTACCTTTTATCCGTTGAGCGACACCGCTTCCACTTGCCGGTGCCGGATCACTAGTCCCGACTTTCGTCCCTGCTCGACTTGTCAGTCTCACAGTCAAGCTCCCTTGTGCACTTGCACTCGACACCTGATTGCCAACCAGGCTGAGGGAACCTTTGGGCGCCTCCGTTACATTTTAGGAGGCAACCGCCCCAGTTAAACTACCCACCAGGCACTGTCCCTGAACCAGATCATGGTCCGAGGTTGAGGTATCCAATACGATCAGAGTGGTATTTCAACAACGACTCCACAGTAACTGGCGTCACCGCTTCACAGTCTCCCACCTATCCTACACAAACCGAACCGAACACCAATACCAAGCTGTAGTGAAGGTCCCGGGGTCTTTTCGTCCTGCCGCGCGTAACGAGCATCTTTACTCGTAATGCAATTTCGCCGAGTCTATGGTTGAGACAGCTGAGAAGTCGTTACGCCATTCGTGCAGGTCGGAACTTACCCGACAAGGAATTTCGCTACCTTAGGATGGTTATAGTTACCACCGCCGTTTACTGGGGCTTAAATTCTCAGCTTCGCTCTTACAAGCTAACCGGTCCTCTTAACCTTCCAGCACCGGGCAGGCGTCAGTCCGTATACATCGTCTTACGACTTCGCACGGACCTGTGTTTTTAGTAAACAGTCGCTTCTCACTGGTCTCTGCGGCCCCACCCAGCTCAGGAAGTAAATTCCGTCACCGGACAAGGCCCCCCTTCTCCCGAAGTTACGGGGGCATTTTGCCGAGTTCCTTAACCATAGTTATCTCGATCGCCTTAGTATTCTCTACCTGACCACCTGTGTCGGTTTGGGGTACGGGCCGTGTAACAACTCACTAGAGGCTTTTCTCGGCAGCATAGGATCACTGAATTCGCCTCAATCGGCTACGCATCACCTCTCAGGCTT
>NZ_JAWLSB010000022.1:1537-3370 GCF_033142445.1 Rhodococcus sp. IEGM 1330 | reverse complement strand
TGAACGGCGGATTTGCCTACCGTTCGCCCTACAGGCTTACACCAGTACAACCACTGACTGGCCCAGCTACCTTCCTGCGTCACCCCATCGCTTGGCTACTACCAGATCAGGTCCCACGCATCCACCCGCCCCCGCACACCCGAAGGCGTGAAGTAAGCGAGATTCAGGGTGGTTAGTGTCACTGATTCACCATGGGCGCGGTTACACGGGTACGGGAATATCAACCCGTTGTCCATCGGCTACGCCTGTCGGCCTCGTCTTAGGTCCCGACTCACCCTGGGCGGATTAACCTGGCCCAGGAACCCTTGGTCATTCGGCGGACGAGTTTCTCACTCGTCTTTCGCTACTCATGCCTGCATTCTCACTCGCGCAGCCTCCACACCTGGATCACTCCGATGCTTCCATGGCTGCACGACGCTCCCCTACCCACCCACACACCTGGCTGAACCCTCGCAAGGGAACAGCGGGCTATTGTGTGAGTGCCGCAGCTTCGGTGGTGTACTTGAGCCCCGCTACATTGTCGGCGCAGGATCACTTGACCAGTGAGCTATTACGCACTCTTTCAAGGGTGGCTGCTTCTAAGCCAACCTCCTGGTTGTCTTCGCGACCCCACATCCTTTTCCACTTAGTACACGCTTAGGGACCTTAGCTGGCGATCTGGGCTGTTTCCCTCTCGACTACGAACCTTATCGCCCGCAGTCTCACTGCCACGCTCTCACTCACCGGCATTCGGAGTTTGGCTGATTTCGGTAAGCTTGTAGGCCCCCTAGACCATCCAGTAGCTCTACCTCCGATGAGAAACACGTGACGCTGCACCTAAATGCATTTCGGGGAGAACCAGCTATCACGGAGTTTGATTGGCCTTTCACCCCTACCCACAACTCATCCCCTCAGTTTTCAACCTAAGTGGGTTCGGTCCTCCACGACGTCTTACCGTCGCTTCAACCTGGCCATGGGTAGATCACTCCGCTTCGGGTCTAGAACACGCCACTACACACCTTGCGGTGATACGCCCTATTCGGACTCGCTTTCGCTACGGCTACCCCACACGGGTTAACCTCGCGACATGCCACTAACTCGCAGGCTCATTCTTCAAAAGGCACGCCATCACCAGCCATGACGAATCATGCACCAGCTCTGACGGATTGTAAGCGCACGGTTTCAGGTACTATTTCACTCCCCTCCCGGGGTACTTTTCACCTTTCCCTCACGGTACTAGTCCGCTATCGGTCACCAGGGAGTATTCAGGCTTATCGGGTGGTCCCGACAGATTCACAGCAGATTTCACGGGCCCGCTGCTACTTGGGAATCCACAACGACAGTTGCAATGTTTTCGTCTACGGGACTCTCACCCTCTACGACAGGCCGTTCCAGACCACTTCGACTAACACCACAATTTCTCACTGTCGGCCGATCCGGCAGAATCGACAATGCAAACCCCACAACCCTCCATACGCAACCCCTGCCGGGTATCACACGCACAAAGTTTGGCCTCATCCGCTTTCGCTCGCCACTACTCACGGAATCACTATTGTTTTCTCTTCCTGTGGGTACTGAGATGTTTCACTTCCCCACGTTCCCTCCACACACCCTATATATTCAGGTGCAGGTAACACGACATCACTCGTGCTGGGTTTCCCCATTCGGACACCCTCGGATCACAGCTCGGTTGACAGCTCCCCGAGGCTTATCGCAGCCTCCTACGTCCTTCATCGGCTCCTGGTGCCAAGGCATCCACCGTACGCTCTTCATTACTTACAACAAAGATGCTCGCGTCCACTGTGCAATTCTCAAACAACACACACAACCCAGACTCACAGCAGCACCAGCCAC
>NZ_JAWLSB010000021.1:0-9341 GCF_033142445.1 Rhodococcus sp. IEGM 1330 | reverse complement strand
CGAATCCATCCTCGAGAAAGTCGCTCGCGGTCGCGTCGCATTAGCAAAAGTCAAATAATTTGGAGACACACCACTAGGATCTGGTCCTTCAACGCCGACTCCAGAGCAGCCACCTTTTTCTCCGTATGCTGATCGGGGTACTTATAACCGCTAGCCACCCTAGACCAACCAGCGTCCAGCAGGAACAGATGGTCACTCGCGTTCTTCGCGCGCCACGACAGCTCGCTGTCCTTCACGCGCGTGACTAGCGGTTTCAGGGCCTCGCTGGTGTCTTTGACGATCGGCGGGACCTCCTGTGCCGAGTACTCGCCCCGTTTGAGCTGCTTAGAAGCACTTTCCATCACCAAGATGACCTGTTCTAGCCTGCCGCGAATCTCGTCCTCTAGTTCGCGCTGGCGATCCCGTACCGGCGCTCGCTTGGCAAACCAGAGGTTATAGAGGCCCAAAGCCAGCGATGCGAGCGCAACGATCCCTACCACTACCTGTACGCCAAACGGTGTCATACGCCGATCGTATGTTCTAGGACGGACCCAACCACAAAGCAAAGTTCATCCGTTTGAATGACTGGACTGACATAGCCGACGTCAGAGAGTCGAACACCTGGTTGAATGTTCGGGTGAATGACGACAACGACGAGCCGAAAAAACCGCTTCTCTACCAGCGTCTTTGGAACAAAATACAAGCCAGTATGGGTTTCAGCGTATTTTGTGCGGTTCTACTGGTCTTGCTCATCTCGCTATGGGTCATCGGCAACTATTGGGACGAAGGATGGAAGGCAGAGCAGTGGGGCCCAGTAGCTTCATGGGTCGCCAGTCTCGCAACGTTCCTTGCAGTTGGGGTCGCGCTCTACCAGACGAAACTTGCGAGGGACGACGCGGCTCAGGCAAAACTAGACGCGGCCGTTCAGATCGCGAATGACGAAAAGCGGCACACGGACCAACTCGCGGCAGCGAGCGATAGGCTGACGAGTCAGCTAGACGCACAACGTAAGTCTAGACAGGTTGAGGCGCTATATCACGTTTACCGTGACGAGCAGATCCTCGAATCCGTCTACGATGCACTAATAAATGCTATCGGTCAGGCACGTAGAATTAACAACCCCGAGCACAAACTTCAGAAGGCGGTTGTGACCCTCATTGATGGCCTACGGGGTGACCGTGCGGAATATCGAGCGTCCATGGCCGAAGCAAACTTTGTGGTTTCAGACTTTGCATCACGAGAAGTACTCAAAGAAATGCAGGACAAGGAGCACGGTCTAAACGACCAGATCGAAGCTTTAGCAAGAGAAGTCACGACTACATACCAGTACGACATTGACTCTGTCACCTCAGCCCAGAATAGTGTATCGGAGTTGGTCGACCTTCGCGAGACTCTTATTGAGACTGCGAGAGAGCTATCCGGAGTAATACCTCTAGGCCGGGTCGAAGATGGGACTGCGTAGAATACCTCGGACGTATAGACGGTCGATCCTGTTCTGACCCACGTAGCGAGGTATCGGATCTCAAGCGGTGGCGCATCATGACCCGTGCGTGATGTTCTCAAGGACTTCGGCCAAGCCCAGATGCTGACGGCAGACAAAGTTCTCCACCAATGACCATCAATCTGCAATAAGGATAGTCTATCTGTTTCAACCGTGAGAAGGTTCGAGTCCTAAGCATTCACAGGGGGCATCTTGACATCCTTACCTCGGAGTCGCGGTCGCCACCGCCATCTCGGCATGATCGGCAGCGACGATGCCTACTGCGTCGCTCTCGAACTACTAGCGTTGACGACCGCGAACACCGATCAACCACATTGCCGTGCTCAGAACAGTCTTGGCAGTTGCCGACAGACTGCGCTAGACGATTTCTGAAGATGCGCCCCACTGCAAGATTCGCACCCGCCAGCGATTCTTGCATCCACGGAAGAGATGGGGCCCACGTCGCGGATTCTGCTGTTGACGCCGATGACATGCCAATACGCCCGCCCGTCAGATCCGAGCCGGTAGGGTATGCCACGATACGATCGGGATGCGAAAGCGAAATCTAGATTTAGCACTCGGGACCAGGGAGGGTAACTGATGGAGGAGTTCGACCTAGGCCTTCGATGCCAAGATGTTCATTCTGGATTGCGGAACGTCGACCCGAACTCACCTTCCTTGGGCCCCCTCGCAGATACCCGGATCGTAGGGATGGCGGCGACCGTCGCGGGACTAATTCGCGGTCGCGATGTTGTCGCCGACGCCCAGTCGCTATCAATAATCGCCGCAGCACAGCTTGACGTTGATGGCTTGGCGTTCAGTGAAGTCATTGACGTGCTAGAAAATGCTGACTTTGTCCAAGGTGTCAGGCGGCAGGGACGCAAGATCCTGTCGTTTACCGAGACTGTACCGTACTACGACGATTTGTACGGTAAACTCGGTAAAGCATGGCGAGACAGAGAACCTACTATCCTAGAACAGCAACTACTCGTCGTCGTCGATAAGCTATCGGCCAAGCCGATACCGTTCGAGGATCTGGAAAACGCCGCAGGGCTTGACAAATCCGATATCCCGCTTTTGCTTAAGGTTGGAACCGACGCGGGACTTGTTCAAACCATTCGGTCAATAGATGGCGATATAGCCTATTCCCCCTTCTTTGGTTTCGAGAATCCAGCACTGCTCGAAGAGTTGGTGCAGAATCATGGCTCAGGTCGCCTAGCCGAGGAGTTCGCAGCGATTCGCGGCCAGCAAGGACTGCCTATTAACTCCGCAACCTATCCGCTGCTGACGGACGCCGTTGCCCGCGGGCTGGTGATGGCACCCACCGTCACCCTGCCAAATGGGGCGGATCAGCAGTTTGCAGCGTTGCCGTACGTGCCCGATACCAGACTTCTAACCAGCCGTAAACCTATTGTCGAAAAAGCGCTGGCCATTCTTGCTTGCCTACGATGCGCGCAACATTATGGAGGGTACAGCTCGCTTAGTGCTTCCGGACTGATCAATGTTATCGGAAAACTGTTGGACCCAAATCGGGGTTTTCTTTACCCAAACAGCGCACACAAGCGGCAGTACGCGCTAATGCGAAATGCTGGAATAATCTACTTCGCCCCAGACACACGTGCGGGCGGCAGTTGGGTCACACCAACTTTCGTTGACAGTCAAGACAATCGAGAAGCACTTAATTTGGCTAGGGATCTAATTCTGTTTGGCGAGGGCTTGACAAGCAGGGTCGACGACGCCGATGCGCGCAGCGCTCTTGATCTCGGGACTGGGTACTCGGCACCCATGCAGACCATGCACCGCACACGGGATCGGGTAATGCCCACCTCTGAGCATCTAGAAAAAATTTTTGAGGCAGCGATGGGAAGAGCGGAGCTATGAGTGAACTCGATCTGGGTCTAAAAGTTGGCGTCAGAAGGCTGTTCTGGTCGATGGGAATGTCAACCAGACTCGATGTCGAGCTCCGGGGCTTTGCGCCGACTTCCGGTGCCGTCCGAAAAGGTCCTGCAGAGAGCTTCACCGACCTCGATGTCTTAGGCGTTGCCATTACTGGCAGTCATCAGACGCTCACCGAAATCGCCGACTGTAAGACGACCCGTCGCGATAGCACTTCGCGCATGTTCTGGGTTCGTGGCGTTGCCGACCTTTTTGGCGCAAGCCATGCCTACCTCGTTAGGGAGCATGACGTCACGGATGCGGCTAAGCAGCTTTCATCTAGGCTCGGGGTTACGGTACTTCCAAGCGATGATTTGCAAATAATGCAGAAACAATTCCACGAAAATTCGGCAGAAGTCTCAGCCGATCTTTCTTTTCTGTTCGATAAGAATGCAGTCTCGGAGCACCTGAACGCATTCAACGGGCTCGATCGACGCCTAAAACGATTGCTTGATTACAGGCAGTTTGACTACTGGATATTTGAAGACCACCGAAACCCCGTGCAGATGATTTCTCACCTGCAAGGAGTTCGAGACAGCCTAGACCCAAAAAATCCTATCCACGTTGGCCTTTTTCTCGACCTGAGCTGGCTGTACTTACTCAGCCTGGTGAAAGTGACACAACACGTACGGGGGTCTTTCCTGCGCGATCCCGATCGAGGAATTCAAGAATATCTATTCGGAGGTGCAATAAACCTTCGGGAAAAGGAGTTGACAGCTACGCTCATAAACCAGGTAAACAAAGACCCAAATAAGCCTTTTAACCACCTTCCGGACTACTACAAAGATCTGAGGGAGCTGACGACTCGCTTGATGCGAAGGCCCGGACGAATACAGACGAGCCTCAGATACGCAGAGGCTGCGACTTCGCTTTCGGTAGCAAAAAAACGTACTACATTGCAAGAGATTTTCAAATCAGACTACGATCCAATAGCCGCCAAACTTATTGCAGACGTCTGTGGTTTTCTCGTGGCTGCTGCGGGGTTAGACAATGGTTTTCGCACTAGAGCTCGCGCCTACTTGCTGGCAGAGACCCCGGAAGCACACCAAGGACAGGTAACGTCACCACTGAGATACCTTGATCAGTCAGCGGTCCCTTTGGAGCAACTCACGCTTGAATCTACGGCAGACCTCGACGACTAGCTGCAAATACTTCCAACTAAAAGAACGCTAACGATTCTGAGAATGCGAGAGCCGCTGGTGAACGCAGCCCCGAACCCTGCGCCAGCATGTAACCTTTACGTTGGATTTCGTCAACACGAATTTTGGAATTGGCGGCATTTTGGAGGGACCCCATCTTCAACCATCACCGGCTGCAGGCCTGGACTGTTTCACGTTACACAGCTCGAATAATGAAAATCGAACACACAGTGTCATTTGTTTTCCGTGCTCACGACCACCTTCATGCGTAACCCTTGATCGGAGCCCGAATCGACAATTAGCCTAAACTGATCGAGGCTGAACCCAGCCGAGTGCACCAGCTCCCCCAACTGAGTTCCGTGCTGTTCCAACAGCGACACTGAATTGCCCAGAATACTTGGCGATTCAGGAGGCCCAAGTGGTCCCGGCTCAGGCAGTCCCATAGACGCCAGCATCTGGTTTGCCCGCCGATAGGTTGAGTCAGTCCAGATACCAACACGGTGCGCCCTGTAAGCAAGTGCCCGAAGGCTCACGCCCCACCGCTTCTTCGCGTGTTGCATAGCCTCCCAATCCAGACGACGCGGCAATTCAGGCTCAATTTCACCTTCTGGGAGCAACAGATAAGAGGCAAACGTGTTCGCGTCAGCCTCGACAACTTTCGACCCTGGCGGAACATCTCGGTGCATAACCAGGTGTCCTAGCTCATGCGACGCGTCGAAGCGGCTTCGTGCTCGGTCGTTCTTCAGAGTCGACATGAGGACCAATGGACGGTGGCTGGAAAATGTCGAGAATGCATCGACACCTCGATCAATATGCCTAGGTAGCCGCAAGGCAATTACTCCATTTGCCTCCATATGGCGAACTACGTGCCCAATTGGTCCGTGCGGGATGTCCATTGCGCGCCGAGTCTGGTCCGCCATCTGCGCGATAGCCGAGTCGCTAGGCTGATCCAGCTCGCCGAAATCTGGTAAATTGACGCTTGGAAATTCCACGTATTGCTCGAACACGTCGATGACCGCAAGTGCTAGCTCGGCAAATGCGAGAGCTTGGTCTCGGGTTAGTGCAGGTGTTGATCGCAAGGATCGGAAATGCGCGGCACTACCGGGCACATCCGCAATTGGCCGACCGCGCCTGAAGAACTCAATCGGCTGGCCCAATGCCAGCGATAGCTGAGCTAACACTGGCAAGGTAGGTCTTGCCTGATCCTTCTCGAACTGGGAGATCGCGGCCGGCGTTACATTCGCATCCCGAGCCAGAACCGTCCGCTGCTTGCGAGCCAAGCGCCGTGCGAGCGACAAGCGTCTACCATCAAAATCTGAGACGACGCCTTCGGACCGTCGTTTACGTGCTGCGAGCCGCTTCGGTGACTCCTGGTCACTCAACGGATTGGTCCTTGCGCGCTGGTGGCCGGAGTCCGATCTGCGGCTCTGGTGTCGATCGATCCTCGAAGCCCTCCGGCCCCGTGGGGATCGGAGTCCTCCAAGCGCCACTCACCGGGCCGTCTTGGGGCTCGTCCCACCAAAGCTTCTGAACTGCCATCCAACTACTGACACCCGCACTGGGAAGACCAAACCATCCCGCGGTGAGCCCAGTGGGGATTTCTCCGCTCCACACTAAGAACACGTCTACACACTTCGCTGGAGTCTGGCGTCGCTCAAGATGACCGAACATCGAAATTTGATCACCGACCGGGACGTACTGAGACGAGTTTTTCTTGGCGGACTGGAGCCTTGTAGCGCTGTCGGACGACCAATCAAATCCGCTCCCGAAGTCCGGTGTGCGCGAGTCGCTTCCTTGCGCCTTCATGACGTGCATATCGATGCCGCATGTCTGGATGAGCAGCGAGTTCTCAGGTGTGCTCACTTGAACCCCTCGCTGAACCCATCCGCTGTCGGGATTCTTGCAGTGCTTCTGGATACGTTGACTGATGTTCTCCGCAGCAAGGAAGCCGAACGCTCGCGGGGTATCCCCTAGCTCGCTCGGTTCGTAACGCTGCATGTTGGCCTGCCACATGGACCGCACCTCGTCGCGGAGCAGGTCCGCGATACCGGCCGTTTGCACCCGGTCGACAAGGACCGCTAGATGGTCAGCAGCTTGTTCGTCCCATTGATGCACACCGATAGTTAAGCAGACTCCACTACACGCGCGGAAGTCGAACTTGTCAAAGTCTAGGCAACAGAAATTTGTAGAAAATTAAGTAGACTTCAGCGAACTGCCATGTCATGATGAGCACGAGTCATGAGCCGCCAACCGCCCATGACGCTCAATCCGAGGGTGCAGGAAGCGACCGACCGCAGATCAGACGCTTGCTGTCTGGTGCCGATCATCGATCTCCGTCTCTGCTGTAGTCCCCCAACCAACAAGACTCGACCAGGACGACAGGGTCGCGGGCATGCCCAACAGCAGAGGAGCACGAGAATGACCACGCCACTGACGTCGAAGATATCGATCGGTAGCTTTGCGGACTTCGTGACCGCAACATCGAGTCGCCGACTGACTGCAGTTCAGAACACTGTCGAGTCCTACACACAGGTTTACGACCCAGCGAAAGATTTCTACAAGCAATTTCGTGACGCACTTCGGACTGGCATTCAGGCGGGTGATGATGTCGCGAAAGTCGCAACTGCGGCCAGACTCGCGCACCGCAACCGACGAGACCACTACGACACACTGGCCGCGAACTGGACTAAATGGCGGGCTGGCAAAGTTCTCGAACCCACAATCGCACGCGGTAGTTGGTCGCACGGCGGAGTGACGGTGTCGGTCTCCCCGACTTTCGTATACAACGGTCCGGATGGGCCTGAGCCCGTGTGGACCTACTACAAAGAAGCGCCGATGACACGCGACGCAATACAAGCTGTAACGCGACTGATGGAGCTTGCACTCACTACGTCTTCTGGTCGACCTGCAGTGCTAGATCTTCGCCGTCGCAAGCTCACATACGGACGCTCGACGCGGCGGCGGCATTTTGATGCATGGCTTGAAGGCGAAGCCGCTGCGTTCGAGGCAATGTTCACCTCTATCAGCGCCGCCGCATAGCGGCAGACAAGTCACGGGAGTAGGAATATGTCCAAGCCGAATCGCCGAGTAGTACAACGCCGGGCAGATGGCAAGACCGAGGTGCGCAAGCCCGGTGCGGACCGCGCAGGTGCGGTTGTTCCGAACCAAGCTGCCGGGATTAAGCGGGCTCGGGAGATCCTTCAAAACGATGGCGGCGGCGAGCTGCAGGTCCGGGGGCTGAAGGGACAGATCCGCAAGCAAGACACCATTGCCCCAGGACATGATCCAGAATCGTCGCCAGGGTAGCCCGCTCGTTCCAGGTCGTGTCTGATCCTGATCGCCACGATTCCTCCGTCCAGGAGCACGCATAATGACAGAACCCGGTCCACGTTCAGACGGAACCGATGCATTTGAGGTCTCGCTTGACGCGGCCGAGCAGCGAGATCCTGCCGGAGCCGAGGCGACGCAAGTTTGCCGCGCAGCCGCGATTGGGCTGCACTTCGCACCTCGGGACTCCGATCTGCTACTTGACTCAGCAGCTGCGATCGAGGAGCTCGGCTTTCCCACCCGTCCAGCGCTTCAAGAGGAAGGCTTGGACTGGGCAACCGTCCCATTTGCCGACGTACTCGGCACGATGGACACCCAATTCGCGAATTTCGCGGCCGCGTGGCAGCATTTTAACAGCGACCCGACCCCTCAAGCTGCCACCGCGGTGCTGATTGCACAACTTGGCAGTACGCAAGTGCGAGAATCGACGGCGGCGGCAGCCGTGCTGTGGCGGGTGCTTCGTGACAATGAGCTGAACAATGTCGATGTCCTTAGCATCCTGAATGATTTCTCAACTTTCTATGCCTTCGACTTGCCTGCCCCAACGCTTTTCGAGTTCTGGCCGGAAGCGGGTCCGGCTCGTGTGCGCGAATACAACGAAAGTCGTTGGCGTGAGAGCTATTCCCAGGGGTCTAGGTATACGGGTACCCCATTAGGGATGGCCTGGTTGTGGGGCCTGGTCCGGTGGCGCATCGTTACAGGTCTCGCCGATAGTGATCCGGTCGTGCGCCAGCTCGCCCACGCAGCTTTAGCCAGTGACTATGCGGGCGGTGCCGAGATTCCGGCCGATTCAGTGCCCCCACGACCACCAATTGCCGGGAGCCCTCTCGCCATCTCGACAATGGTCCACGGAACATTCGGCTGGAAAGGTGAATGGTGGAGGCCACAAGGCGACTTTCATCAGTTCATCCGTCAGAACCACCGGCCAAACCTGTACGAGCGCGGAGCGCGGTTTTCGTGGAGCGGAGCATACAGCCACACCCAGCGACGCTTGGCGGCTGACGATCTCGCAGATTGGGCTGCTGACGTTGCCCCTCATGGGATCGAGAGCCTCTTTGCCCACAGCTATGGTGCCGATGTCGCTGCGCGCGCCGTCGGGCTGGGATTTCGCCTTCACGAGCTCGTTTGTCTGAGCGCACCAGTCACTCCCTCTTTGCGAAAGCTCGCGGGGATGGGAGTGAGAATTATCGACATACGACTCAAGTTCGACCCTATTCTGGCCATCGCCCTAACACCTCAACATTTCCCCACCTCTTCGCACGTCACTCCTGTCGTACTAAGAGCCTGGCGACTAAACCATAGCTCCACCCACACCCGTCACGTTTGGGAAGAAGAGGGCATTGCGGCGCGCGCCGGAATATGACACCGAAATTAGAAGCAGTGCAGCGCAATTAATTCGAGCTGTGAGGTTCACCCCGGATGGTGGACACCGAGATAGCGGGACCGAGGGTTCCGCTGGAAGGATGTCCTCATGTCCCGCA
>NZ_JAWLSB010000020.1:0-9875 GCF_033142445.1 Rhodococcus sp. IEGM 1330 | reverse complement strand
GATTGATTCTTTCACCACGACAGGGCATTTCGCTTCTACGACTCGATCACGTTCACGACCCGATCGGTGCATTCAGGTTTAAGGTGTGTCCCGCCCGGCCTATCGTTTTCTCGGGGATGTTGTGGACGGTGAATAGTTTGACGGGCCACCTGCTTCCGTAGCCTGTGGGGTCGGTGGTAGTTCCAGTGGCGGATCCAGTCTGAAGGTCGCCGCTAAGGCTTCATCGCAGGTGTAGGTATGTCAGTGTGGACGCGCGGGGCCGTACGCGCATTCTTTCTTGCGGGGTTCGGTTGCATCGTTCGACTGGGCCGTTGGTCTGTGGCCGGTCTGGTTCGCTTTGCTTTGATGTCAGGCCGCGAATCTGCACGAAAAGCATTGAGCGGTAACGGCATCCGTAGTTTTATAACACGCGTGCGAACGTGATGTCATGGGTGTGAAGTGGGTTTTGGCGCGATCGAAGTATGCCGAGACGTCTCCGTGTGGTTCTCGTCAAGGATTTCCGAGTACCCGAGTCTGATGTGTTCGTCGTCGGCCTATTGGGTGAACGAGAAGCCTCGGGGGTTTTGTTCTACCTTGTGACAGTTGCAGATCGTGCGTCCCGGAATTGTCGGTTGCCGACGCAGTCGGGAATTCAGATGAGCCTTTTTGACGTCGATGTAGATCAGATCCGCTGGAGTAGCATGTTCGTATCCGCGCGAGTGTGGACGTCGCACACCGAGCCTGTCGCACACCGAGACTAGTGTTCTCATCGGCGTCACGCAGCAGCGCCATCCGATGTCGGCATTGGACTGCCGGGACGGTGCTGTTCGCTGTGTGCGGGTGGTAGACGTTGAGCTAGGTCGCCAGCGACGGAGGAAGCGCAGATTGATGATTCGGCGTTCGGTGCGGTTCGGTGTCCTGCCGGGGCCGCGGTGGAGCATGCTTGAGTGGTTGGCCATTGCTGCAGGGCCTCCGTCGCGGTAATTGTCAGCCCTTTTCTTGACTGTGGTCGGTCAAACCTGGAATCGCTAGGTGTCGCGGCAGGTCAACCATCCGCTGTCGACATTCGGTACCGCGAGGTCGAGTTCGTCCGTTCGGGGTAGATCGAGACATTAGGGTGTGATTCGAGAGCCTCTCGGTTGTCGGTGCA
This sequence comes from Rhodococcus sp. IEGM 1330, assembly GCF_033142445.1. Lineage (NCBI taxonomy): Bacteria > Bacillati > Actinomycetota > Actinomycetes > Mycobacteriales > Nocardiaceae > Rhodococcus > Rhodococcus sp. IEGM 1330. The sequence goes on along the minus strand of NZ_JAWLSB010000020.1, from coordinate 8,746 downwards.
GTTGTAGCAAACGCACCGATACCGGAGGCTCTCACTTGCCTGTCGCTGCCGCGCTGTCCAAAGCGTGGCAGCGGGGTTCGCACCTCTGCTATTGGAAGAATTTGGTCGTGGGGTGAAGCTGCTGATCGAGTACGTCATAGCCTGCATCCACTCTTATTACCTGACCAACGGTCGCGCGAAAACCCTCGTCTGCGGCAACCGCAGCGATGGTTGTCGCCACGTCGACGGTGTTCATGATTCGCCCAACGACCGATCGATCTTGGGTGTAGGTCTGCAATGCTTCACTGATGTAGGGCGATGAAGCGTCTGTGCGAACCATTGCAAGCGCGACGGTATTGACCGTAATGCCGTGCTCAGCAGCGTAGGCGGCCACGTGGCGGCTAAAAGTGTTCAGAGCTGCCTTGGCAGTTGAATGCGCAGCGGTACTTCCAACTGAGTCTGCGGCTGTACTTGAAATAAAGACTATTCGGCCGGTTCGTGAGCGTTGCATGATGGGCAAAAGGCTTCTGGTAAGAAAGAAGGCCCCTGCGAGTTCCCCGGTGACCTTGCCTATGAACGCGTCCCATGGCACCGACAGTAGGGATTGAAACGGGGGGTCCACAGTGTTTGCGTTGCAGATCAGGGCGTCAATTCGGCCGTGTCTGTCGAAAGCCTGCTGAACAAGCTCATTGACCTGGTCTTCGTTGGTCACGTCTGCTTGTTGAGACTCTGCGGTACCTCCAGCGCCAGAAATGTCAGAAACCACACCGTCTGCAGCAGCTTTATTTGACCGATAGTTCACAATGACGTGGTAGCCACGTCGCCCCATCGTTCGAGCGGTCTCAGCGCCGATTCCGCGGCCTGCTCCGCTGATCAGCACCACTGGGTTGCTGTTTGTCACTTGGTTCTCCCTGATCGGTATGTGATTTCAGTAGTCTGGGCGATCTGAGGAGCCGTGCGTTGTCAGTCTTTTGTTAGCGCTTGAGAGGCGTCACGGTGGCGATGTCGCCTCCGTTTACGCGACGTCGACGTCGGCGGCGGGTTCAGAGGGGAATGCAAGGCAAATGACCGCGCTTGCAACGAGTGTCACAGCAATAACGGTGGTGCTGAAGACGAGCGCGGAATCGTAACCGCTCGTTTCGGCTACCCCGAAAAAGACTGCGCTCAGTCCGGCAACACCGAGCGCCGCGCCGAACTGCTGGCTCGTCGTCCAAATCCCGGATGCCGAACCTGCGTAGTTCGGCGGCACAGTGGTCAGGAACAAAGTCGTGAGAGTGGGCATTACAAGGTTCATGCTGACACCTATCGCGAACAGGCCGGGGAACAAGACCCATGGATTAACCGTGTCTGTCGCCGTCTCGGCGGCAACCATCACGGCGGTCGTGCCTGCGGCACCGAGCAGGCATCCAGCAACCACCACCAGCCGACCGAATCGAGAGATCAGCCTACCAACGAACGCGGCCATCGCGAGACCACCTGCTGAGAACGCAATAGTGACGATGCCTGCACGCAAAGGCGAGTAATTGCGGCCGTCTTGCAGCCACAGGATGAAGACAAGCAGGAAGCCGCTAAAGGCACCGAATGCGACAAGTTGAACAATTAGCGCGACGCTGCTGGTTCGCTCTCGGAACAGTCCGAGCGGCAGGAGCGCACCGGCGCGGCGAGTCGGATCACGGTGCTCGACGACCGCAACTCCAAGGACAGCGGCAATGCCCGCCGCCAATAACGCCCAGATCCAGAGGGCCCAATTGTATGCGCGGCCTTCGAGGAGAGGGAAAACGATAGCGACCAACCCGGCGGTCAGAACACCTGCGGGGAGCCAACGGGCCTTGAGTGCATCGGGAGTGCGGTTCTCTGGGATGAGCCACCAGCCAAGTCCCATCAATATCACCGCAGCTGGCACGCTGACCCAGAAGATCGATCGCCAGCCCAAAGATCCTATATCGGCGGTGATCAAAACACCTCCAAGCAAAAGCCCGCCGGCCTGTGCTAGTCCAGCTACGACTCCGAATAGCCCAAATACGGTAGCCCGCTCGCGGCCTCGGAACAGGCTGTAGAGCGAGCTCATGACCTGTGGGGCGAGTATTCCTGCCGCAATTCCTTGGGCGGCGCGGGCCGCGATCAGTTCACCAGCACTCTGTGCCAGCGCAGACCACACCCCGGTGAGGGCAAATGCCGCCAGTCCAACGATGAACAGACGCTTACGTCCCCACAGATCACCCAGTCGAGCGGCAGTGATCAGTGAAACTGCGAAGGCCAGGAGGTACGCCGTTGCTATCCAGCTCATTTGTGATGGTGTTCCGGCCAGGTCGACCTGAATGGCAGGGATTGCCACATTCACGATGGTCACGCTGAGCAGGTCAAGCATAAATCCCAGGACCAGGACGATCATGGCGAGCCAGCGTCGTGGGTACAGCTGGTCGTTTGGTTTCTCGGTTGCTGAAGAAGTCGCGGTCATGGTTGATGCTCCTGTTCAGGCGAGTATGATTGGTACACGATTGAATCGATGTGACAACTATCTTGCAAGAGAAAGTATGTCATCGAGACGAGATACTATGACAGGAGCCGGCCCATGGCAACATCAAGTACTTCGAGTGGCGTTGAGGCGAGAATCGGAGATGCGCTCCTGCGGTACGCAGCTGCGTCGGCCAGGATTCAGCAGGTGCACGCCGACGAACTGGGACTCACGTTGAGTACGTGTGAGGCAAACTTCTACAACTTGCTCCTGCTGCACGGTCCGCTCAGTCCGGGATTGCTCGGGCAGCTCACCGATGTAGCGTCGTCAGGAACCACGACCGGGGTAATCGACCGACTTGAGAAGGCCGGGTATGTCGAACGCGCCCGGTCGACAGAAGATCGCCGCAAGGTGATTGTCTCGTTGAATCCGGACAGAGCCGATCCGCATGATGTCGAGCGCACCGGGCGACTGTGGAAAGTGCTAGACCATTTCGACGAGACCCAGCTTGCCGTCATTGCTGACTTTCTGAGTAAGTTGGCGAAAGTCGAATCGCAGGCGGCCACGCCCCCTGACTTTCCCTACGCGCAATCAGACTGACTTTCACTCAGATCAGAATACTCGTAACTCGCTGCACGCCCAAAACTCAAAGATCTGCTGCGAACCGTGATCTCAAAGCTGACGGCTTCAGGCATCACCGTTGAGAACGGTTCCTGGCTGCACCGATAGTGAGTTCCATTGCGACAGTGGAGCGTGGGATGTCTCAGATGTTGTTGCGCTGAAACGGCTTTACCGGTGTGGTGGCCCATGCCGGTGCTTCACCCGGAACGATCTGGCGATCACCGAATGGGAAAGATTATCTGGGCGGCCATGAAGGATCGAGGTATCTTTCCATGCCGCGAAGGGCCAATCCGGTCACGAGAGTGATCAGGCGCGTCGGTGGACCCTATAACATCTGTGGGTCAGTTTGGAGATGGAACTTGTCGCCGTTACAAACTGAGGCAGAGTGTGGGTGCCACCCTCCGCTGATGGGCTGATCGCGTTAGCGGTCGACGAGTTTTCGACGCCTCTTCGACGGTGCGGTCGTCCTCCGTTCGTTCGCTACTGATTATGTCGAAAAGGCATCGTTTCGTTTGATACCAGTCGCTTCGCCTCAAAACCCGCGCTACTCGGCAGGCAGATGGCATTGCCAGTACTTCCTTTCGTTTCCTCGTGCTCGGCCACCAACTTGTCGATCACCTACACCGTGGCGGGGATTTGCGTGTGGTTCCCGACCCGCGTGGGATGCTTTGCAGTCCAATTCACTCCTGAGCGCAACGAGTAGCAGGCACGATGAACTTTTGCTTGAACTGTGCGATGTGCCGGTTGCATCCCTGACGGTCGAGCATCTGCTCCACTGGAACCCGTGGTGACCGTGGGTAAGCAGTCCGCAGGCTGAACATCGGACCCTCGATGTGCCCGTGCTGGATGCATCGTATCGATGGGCCGCTAGTATCGCCGATGCGAGAGAGCTCACTCGCCAAGTATCTCGGCTACACGATATAGTGATCGGGACGACAAGAATCGCTCAGTACTGTGGCCAGGAAAGTGGGAGTCGGATGCTTCAGCAGAACACCACCAAGCGAATCGGATACTGGTTCTTGCACTTGCACGAGAAGTTCGAGGTGGGCACAGCCGAGGCACTTCAGGGTGAACGCTTGAGCAGGCGTCAGTGGCAAGTCCTCCACGCATTAGCGATCGGAGTCGACACCGTGGACGATCTCGACATAGCCTTCGCGCCATTTCTTGCCTTCGATCGCGTGTCTTCGTATAGCTTACTGGTGGCCGAATTGACTCAGCGAGGTTGGGTAAAGGAAGAAGGTCGGTCGATACGTTTGTCTGAGTCAGGTTTGGCCGCACATGCAAGGGCAGAGATCCTCGTCGAGGAGCATGCGACGCATTCGTTAGCGGGTATCACTGAAAGTCAATTTATCGCAGCCAATGAGGTCCTAAGTAGGATTGCGCACAACCTTGACAGTGAAGAATCGCAGCGTGAATAAGGACGATGAGGTCGACGGCCACGGATTGCCCGCGACGCATATCCAATCGGCAGCTGCGTTCAGCTATCGACCTGGCTGGCGCGAAACCCCATCTGATGAATGTCTTTGCGCTCAGAATCTGGGTTTTGCGTTGCATGGAACCAATCGGTTGGATGTTATCCAATACTGCCGGTCCGGGGGGCATTCGCGCAAGACCCGCGCCCCAGAGTGCCTCTGGCGTACCATGCTTGCTGCAATCTATGCGGACCAATTTGGTAGTATAGAAACGCTTCTCGAACAGCAAGGAAACCAAGCTGCGAATGCTGATCTAATGCTGGCCCGCGCAAGAGCTGAATTGCTTATGGGCAGTTCGGGGCGGGCCATCAACGCACTGGCACCGTTCGTCAATAATGCCAGGTGGTCGGGCCGTGGCCCGATTGCATTGAGTTGGATCACCGAGGCGCTGGTGCAAATAGGCGACCTGCGCACCGCGCGTCAGTTGCTGCGTGATCGAGGAACGGTCGGAACAGGTACCATTGACCACGCGCACGTCTTGATGGCGGAGGCAGCACTCGCGCATGCTGAGGGAGATCTCGCTCAATGTGTTACAGACTATCTGAAAGTTGGCCGCATCCTTCTGGGCCTCGGCATCACAAATCCCGCCGTGTTCCCATGGCGTTCAAGGGCGGCTTTGACGGCGGTTGATGCAGGACGGCTCGACCTTGCGACTGCCCTAGCCGAAGACGAGTTGGCGTCATCGCGTAAGTGGGGATCTGCCAGCTCTGTTGGAGCTTCGCTGCACGCTGTGGCTATGGCACGCCGCGACGACCATTCGTCAGGGCTCCTGGAAGACGCAACTCAGCTTCTGCGTACGGTGGGCGTGCAATTTGCGTGGATGGCGGCACAATGTGATCTCGGTAGGTTGCAGGCAATCGAAGGCAGTTACGCCAAAGCAGGTACAACCCTGGGCGCGGTTGCCGAGGCGGCCACAACTGCCGGATGGACTGGTCTCTCTGAACGCGCGTGTACTGCTATGGAGGCGGTGGACAATTTGCGCGCGATGACTGCACTGACTAAGCAGGAACAACGCATTGCATGCCAGGCTCTGAACGGCAGCAGCAACAGAGATATCGCGCGGAACCTGAACCTTACTGTTCGAACAGTTGAATTCCATCTTTCAAATGTTTACCGTAAGTTAGGCATCAAAGGCCGTCGGCAGCTTAATAGTGATTCTCTGCATTTAGGGCCAGGGGCTTTACCAGCGGGAAGTTCCACGGAGTGGTTGCTCCTGGGGGAGGTGGGATAGCAATGGCTCGACGGTGTCCAGAATGAATTTTATCGGTCAATTTACTGCTTCACAGGTCTAGTCGTAAGTCTCCAAAATGATTGTTGGCAGATGTACCGAGGATTCATTTAAGAAGCACCAGTTCTCGTATTACCGTTGACGGAGAGACAACGCGAGACATTGGATGCGCTCTCGCGAGCTCAAGCGACTCCGCGCCAGGAGGTGGTGCGCGCGACAAAGCGTCGCTGATAAGAGCCGACGGACTCGCCAATATTGCGGTCGCGCGGGCATTGTCGTCAGTGGCGAATTGGCGGGCGAGGTTCTCGCTGTGGATCAGCGTTGGGAGATCTACGAATTGCATATCAACGGGACTGAGGAGCTGGGCCACATGACACGTATCGGGATAATAGTTGGAAGCACTCGACCGGGCCGGCGGGGCGAAGAAGTCGCGAACTGGGTGCTTAAGGTTGCTTCCGAACGGAAGAGTGCGACATACGAGATAATCGACTTGGCCGATTTCGAGCTGCCGATTCTCGACGAGCCGATCGCTGCCGCGATGGGTCAGAACTACCAAAATGCCCACACGAACGAATGGTCGGCCGCGATCCAATCTTTTGATGGCTATGTAATTGTGACGCCCGAGTATAATCATGGCCCAACGGGTGCCCTCAAAAATGCGATCGACTACCTCTATCACGAGTGGCGAGACAAAGCCGTTGGCTTCGTGGGGTACGGCCTTCTAGGTGCGACTCGTGCTGTTGAGCAGTTGAGGCTCATCACTGCAGAACTCTATCTAGCAGGAGTTCGCGATCAGGTTGCGTTGTCTCTATTCACTGACTTTGACAGTGACGGAAACCTAAACCCAGGAGACCACCACGAGCCGACGCTGACGAAGCTTCTCGAACAGGTTGAAGCATGGACGAACGCGCTCGCTCCGCTCAGGACGTCAGCGAAATGATGACAGCAAGTCTTGTCGATCAATCAAACGTGCGTGGGCTGAGGCAGCAAGACGGTCGCTAAATATCCGCCCGTGATTTCTATTCTAGCAGCGTTATATGGCACCTTCCGATCGCCTCGCCAGATTTTGGATCGAGCGGAGATAAGTGAACTGATCGATCGATATATGGTTGGTGCTGACACGGCCGACGATGAGTCGCAAGACTCGACGTGGTACCGGCAAATCTTCTCCGATAGTCCACGCCTCTCTTTCCCAATTGGCGAGCAAATTGGTTTTGAAGGACTTGCAGAGTTCCACCGTCTGGCCAGGCTGTCATGGCAGGCTACACATCACGTCAGCGCGAATCACATTATTGATGTGGACGGCGACTCAGCCCGGGTCAGGGTGCAGTTGATCGGAACCCACGTTTCACACGGTGCCTTGGGCGGCGAGCTTCTCCGGGCAGACAGGTTCGATATTGGGGCCTACTACATAGGTTCAGCGTTGCGTACGGATTTTGGTTGGCGGATTGACATGCTGACCTTCACGATCGTGTGGGAGTCAGGTCTGGCAACGCCGAGAAAGTAGGCCGGTCGCGGAGCGCAAGCGAACGCGCGTTCGCCAGGGTCCAAGACATCTTCGCCACCGGTATCTGGCTGATGGGCCAAAGAAGGCCCCGGATATTAGCGCTAGAAATGTAAGATCCCTTTGCTCATCTCTGCTATCTCTTCAAAGAAAGGTGGTCCGGTGACAAGCGGAGTGCCCGAGGATGCACAAGTTGTATTGAATGCTAGGAAGGACGCGCTTGATGTAATCAGGAGAAAGGTAATAACGCTCACGGTATTCGCACTATTCATTCTATGTTGGATACCACTTTCTGCACTAACTATCCTCGGCGGCGGCGGCAACGCCTCATCTGGCGATGTAGGCGACGTCCTCTGGCAGGTTTACTACGAAATTTCTGGTCGGATTACCTCGTCTGAAGCGTTCGATGGCGTGATTGCATGTCTTGGGGTGTGCGCGACAATGACGGTTACCTTGACGGTAGGACGGGCTAGGAATCTCGATCTGGTCCAAAAGGTTCAACATGCCGTGTGGAGGAACTGTTTGAGTGGGGTTGCGTATGTGGCAGCCGTGGGGTCACTGGTGATGGCCGCACTGACTTCGATCAGCGGCGGACCGCGAACCAGCTCAGGGGTATGGACCTTGGCTCTGTTCTTTGCGGCAGTGTGTGTGATGCTGGCGTCTTCTATCGCGGCCGACTCGAACGAGACCGATCTGCTGACCCGATACAACGTTTCAGACGCGAGGCTGCGTAGAGTGATTCGCCGCAGGCGACGGATCGGTTCCATGGCCTACATCAGTCGGGACTTTGCGCGCTTGCCGCGCAAATCTCGTGTGCTGCGAGGATACATCTTGCGGGCTACGGCCATCGGGTCAATGCCTGCGGTCGTGTTGACCAGCCTGTCATTGGCTATCTCAATCGCTCGGGGTGCGTCGCACTCGCTGGGTCTAGAGGACGCCCGAAGAGTGATTGCTCTGGCTTCAATCGGTAGTGTTGCTGCCTTAATCGTAGGGTACTACTCGTATCTTCGATGGGTTGGATACGATACCTCTAGAGAAAAGTGGCAATTACTATTCAAATCGTACGTCATTAGGTCATATGGATTGGCGCTGGTTCTTCTGATTGTGTATGCCGGAAGCGGCACGTGGTTAGCATTCGGTGTACTAACATTCTATCTTCTATCCGTGCCAATTGGCGTGTGGACGGTAATCCACCTGTCACGAGTCCGTCCGCAGACGCGCCTCATCGGATGGTTTGGGGCACCATTTTGGGGTGCGGTTTCGATCAACCTTGAGCAGGCGCGACGCCGCCAATCGGGTGCTAGAAGAGAGGCGCGTGAAGCCTTGAACAGGCTAGGCCAATAGCAGCTTTGATTGCGGTCATTTTGGAACTGTGGACTATCACCGATTTTGGATAGTAAGTTCGGGCAGTGAGGTTCACCCCGGAAAGTGGACAGTGGTTACGCGGCCATGGTGGGCGCGTTCAGTGACTGTTCGTAATTGTGGGG